>NZ_CATKPW010000043.1:0-312 GCF_949767675.1 Pseudomonas sp. IT-P395 | reverse complement strand
ATTCAGCCGGCCATGCTCGGTACCACGCCCGGCCACAAACCGTACCTGCCTGAGCTGCCAACGCGCCCCATCACCCGCAACGACATCGTCGCGGCCAAACCACTGTTGTACAACATCGACGGCAAACACCTGGCCCCGGTCGACGGTGGCACCGCGGAGTTCTACTACCAACTACTGATTCCGAGCGCAGTGCTCACCACGCTTGACGCGTTCGAGGCCTCCCGCGCCATTCGCGAGTCGATCCACAGCGACATCCTGCGCGTCGGCGAACCACGCCAGGAACTGCCGCAACCCAAGGTGGCCGGCGTGGTG
>NZ_CATKPW010000042.1:0-354 GCF_949767675.1 Pseudomonas sp. IT-P395 | reverse complement strand
TTGAGGAGGGCAAATGGTCTATCCAATTGTCCGATCTGGATGAAAGGGAATATTTTCTCCATGCGCAGCAGACGCTCAACGGGCGAGATTCGGTAATCAGTGTTGAGCACAAGCTCAAGGTGGGGATGCCGCCGCCTCGATTCACGACGCCGATCCCTGGCGGGAAAGTGCCGCGCACCTCGAAGATTGCTGGCACTGGCAAACCTGCCGCGCAGGTGGAGGTCTGGCGGGAAGGCGCTACTGAGCCATTGCTGACGGCTATCGAGGTGAACGCGTCAGGCAACTGGGAAGCCGAAGTGAGTTTGCCGGTTGGAAATACAACCATCTGGGCTTTCCAGACGTTCGTTCTCAATG
>NZ_CATKPW010000041.1:0-423 GCF_949767675.1 Pseudomonas sp. IT-P395 | reverse complement strand
TTGGTCGATGGCTCCGAACATGCCGGCAGAGCTGGTGTGCACTGCGATGCAACTGGCTATCGCGCAACGTCAACCGCCACCAGGCTTGATTGCCCACTCAGATCGGGGTAGCCAATATGCGAGTGCAGCTTACAGAGAATTACTGGCAAGAAACGACATGCAGCAGAGCATGAGCCGTAAAGGTAATTGCTGGGACAATGCAGTGATGGAGCGCTTCTTTTTGAGTTTGAAAATGGAGCGGGTATGGCGACGTGACTACGCGAACCACGCTGAAGCGATCCGCGACATCACCGAATACATCGTTGGGTTTTACAACAACGAACGGCTGCACTCGAAACTGGGATATCTGCCACCGACCGTTTACGAGCGGGCGATGGCGTCAAAACCACCTATCGAGGTGTCCGGAATTAGTTGACCACTGCA
>NZ_CATKPW010000040.1:0-448 GCF_949767675.1 Pseudomonas sp. IT-P395 | reverse complement strand
GTCTTCATAGCTGACGATATCGAAACCTGCGCCGCCAATCAGTTGGTCGGCACCTGCGCCTCCCATCAGGATGTCATTGCCGGCACCGCCGGTAATAACGTTGTCAGAGGCATTGCCACGAGCATTGAAGTTGCCGGTACCGGTGAAAGTCAGACGCTCGACTTCACTGGCCAAGGTGATGGTGTTCAGTGTGGTGCGCACTTCGTCATCACCGCCGCCGGCCATTTCCAACACGTTCTGGCTGGCCGAACCGTTGATGATGTACACGTCGTTGCCGGCACCGCCGTAGAAGGTCGTGGTGCCCAGCGATGCGGTGAATACGTCGTTGTAGTTCGAGCCAATAATGGTTTCGAAATCCGAGAACGTGTCACCTTGCGCGTCGCCGCCCAGACCGGTGCCCACACGCGCGGCGGTCATGGTGATGTTGACGCCTTGCTCCGACTGCGCG
>NZ_CATKPW010000039.1:0-456 GCF_949767675.1 Pseudomonas sp. IT-P395 | reverse complement strand
GCCAACACCCTCAATGGCGGCGCAGGTGCCGACACCATGATCGGTGGTGATGGCGTCGACACCTACTACGTCGACAACGTCGGCGATGTAGTGATCGAAACCGATGCCTCGCTGACCGCACTCGACCGCGTGTTCTCGTTCATCGACTACACCCTCGGCGCCAACGTCGAAAACCTGATCCTGACCGGCACGGCCAACCTCAACGGCACCGGCAGCGCGGTCAGCAACCGCATCACCGGCAACGACGGCGATAACATTCTTGACGGCGGCCTCGGCGCCGACACGCTGATCGGTGGTCTGGGCAATGACACCTATATCGTCGACAACATCGGCGACACCGTCACCGAAACCAGCACCCTGGCGAACGAGATCGACACCGTCCGTGCATCGGTTGACTGGACACTCGGCGCCAACCTGGAAAACCTCGTGCTCACCGGCAACGCCGTCAACGGCACC
>NZ_CATKPW010000038.1:0-469 GCF_949767675.1 Pseudomonas sp. IT-P395 | reverse complement strand
CCGGGCTGCGATCCGACGAAGGCGTCTTCAAAGACTCCCCATCGATCGAGCAAGAGATACAAACAACCGCTCGTCGAATACCCTTGCATACCTGTCAGATCTGACAGGTGTGCAATCTGCCGTTTCGCCGTTCAATCACTCCGTCACTTCCCCCACGGAGTCCTCGCCATGTCCAACCCCATCGAACCTATGATCCTTGAGGAACTCGGCATCCCCGGTCGCAGCAAAGACCCGGTGTCGACGGATCCCGATGTCTGGGGCATCAACATCGCTGCGGCGCTGGGCAACTTTCCGCTTCATGGCCTGCTGTGCCAGGCGGGGCCATGGGGCAACATGGCGGAAGGCGACAGGCTGACGATCTTTTGGGGCACCGGGCAGAACGTCTGGTTGGAAATCGTCAACAAGGACGAAGTCAAGACGCAACTGCGCATGTTCGTGCCTCCCCAGCACATGGTCGATGGCAAGTTTT
>NZ_CATKPW010000037.1:0-470 GCF_949767675.1 Pseudomonas sp. IT-P395 | reverse complement strand
CGAACTGGCCATCGACCATGTGCCGGGGAGGCACGAACATGCGCAGTTGCGTGTTGACTTCGTCCTTGTTGACGGTTTCCACCCAGACGTTCTGCCCGGTGCCCCAAAAGATCGTCAGCCTGTCGCCTCCCGCCATGTTGCCCCATGGCCCCGCTTGGCACAGCAGGCCATGAAGCGGAAAGTTGCCCTGCGCCGCAGCGATGTTGATACCCCAGACATCGGGATCCGTCGACACCGGGTCTTTGCTGCGACCGGGGATGCCGAGTTCCTCAAGGATCATAGGTTCGATGGGGGGGGACATGGCGAGGACTCCGTGGCGGGAAATGACGGAGTGATTGAACGGCGAAACGGCAGATTGCACACCTGTCAGATCTGACAGGTGTGCAAGGGTATTCGACGAGCGGTTGTTTGTATCTCTTGCTCGATCGATGGGGAGTCTTTGAAGACGCCTTCGTCGGATCGCAGCCCGA
>NZ_CATKPW010000036.1:0-475 GCF_949767675.1 Pseudomonas sp. IT-P395 | reverse complement strand
TCATCTACGGCCACCTTTATACGCTGCTCGGGGCTCCAGTCCTCGGAGCGGTTGAAGACGCAGTCGTACACCTCGAACACCACGGCCACGCCGGGCGCATCGCCGGCCTCTTTTATGATCTCTTTGGTGATGGTGATGATGATCGGCGTCTTGCCTTCGGCCTGTTCCTGGGTCAGCGGCTCACTGAACACGTAGATCCCACCCCAACTCAAGCGACAAATATCGCCGGCCGCAGCGTAGGGGTAGGGCGGTGTGCCATTGGCCTCGCCAATGCTGATCTTCACGCCAGCTTCCAGGTTCTCCTTGTTGATGCCATCGTCAAGAATGTCTTGGGGAATGATCATGATCAGCTTGGAATGCCCGCCGTCACCGTTGTCATCATGGCCGCCCGGGCGCGTCAGCTTGACCAGCACCTGCATGACTTCGGACGGTTCATCTTTGCTCGCGCCCAGCGGCTTGACGGAATAGGACACCG
>NZ_CATKPW010000035.1:0-622 GCF_949767675.1 Pseudomonas sp. IT-P395 | reverse complement strand
TCTTAACCAACCGCTCTTTAACAACTGAATCAAGCAATTCGTGTGGGTGCTTGTGGAGTCAGACTGATAGTCAACAAGATTATCAGCATCACAAGTTACTCCGCGAGAAATCAAAGATGTAACCAACGATTGCTGAGCCAAGTTTAGGGTTTCTTAAAAACCCAAAGATGTTTGAACTGAAGAGTTTGATCATGGCTCAGATTGAACGCTGGCGGCAGGCCTAACACATGCAAGTCGAGCGGATGAGAGGAGCTTGCTCCTGGATTCAGCGGCGGACGGGTGAGTAATGCCTAGGAATCTGCCTGGTAGTGGGGGACAACGTTTCGAAAGGAACGCTAATACCGCATACGTCCTACGGGAGAAAGCAGGGGACCTTCGGGCCTTGCGCTATCAGATGAGCCTAGGTCGGATTAGCTAGTTGGTGAGGTAATGGCTCACCAAGGCGACGATCCGTAACTGGTCTGAGAGGATGATCAGTCACACTGGAACTGAGACACGGTCCAGACTCCTACGGGAGGCAGCAGTGGGGAATATTGGACAATGGGCGAAAGCCTGATCCAGCCATGCCGCGTGTGTGAAGAAGGTCTTCGGATTGTAAAGCACTTTAAGTTGGGAGGAAGGG
>NZ_CATKPW010000034.1:0-833 GCF_949767675.1 Pseudomonas sp. IT-P395 | reverse complement strand
TGCAGTGGTCTAATTTCCCCGGACACCCCGATAGGTGGAAAATACATCTATCGAGGAGTTATTCATGACTAAAAAACGCAGGGCATTCGACGACAGCTTCAAGCTGCAAGTCGTGAAGATGATCAAGGATCAAGGACTGACCGTTACGCAGGTTTGCCAGGATCTGAACATTGGTGAGACAGCCGTTCGACGCTGGGTTCAACAATACGAGGCTGAGCAGTTGGGGCAGGCCGGAATCGGCAAGCCGTTGACGGCAGAGCAACAGCGCATCCGGCAATTGGAACAAGAAAATCGTCAGCTCAAGGTGGACAACGACATCTTAAAAAAGGCTACCGCCTTCTTTGCCCGCGAGCTGAAGTAAGGTATCGACTGGTTCGGCAGCTGCAACAGAAGGCTTACTCAGTGGCACATGTCTGTCGGTTGCTGAGCATCAGTCGTTCAGGCTTCTATGAGTCTCAGAAGCGTGCTGATGCGCCTGTTCGGCAGAGTTGTCCTGTTCTTGTGCAACTCAAGGCGTCTTTCGCCGAGAGTGGAGGCTGCTACGGCAGCCGCCCTTTGCGCGACGCTTTGCGCGGTAAAGGCATGCTTGTCGGGCTGTATAAAATCCGTCGATTGATGCGGGCTAACGGACTGCGTTCAGCCTGGAAGCGCAAGTTTGTACACACAACCGATAGTAATCATGACCTGCCGATTGCAGAGAATGTACTGAACAGAAAATTTGATCCAGTAGCGCCAAACAAGGCCTGGGTAGCCGACATCACCTATATCCGCACCCGCAGTGGCTGGTTGTATCTGGCCGTGGTATTGGACTTGTTTTCACGCAAGATAGTGGG